>JBDSQB010000004.1 GCA_039930045.1 Chthoniobacterales bacterium
CCGATTGGCCGCGGCCAGCGCGAATTGATCATCGGCGACCGCGCCACCGGCAAGACGACGGTCGCTATTGACACCATTCTCAACCAAGCCCAGATCAACAAGGCCAACATCGGCAACCCCGATTTCCGCCCGATCTACTCGATCTACGTCGGCATCGGTCAGAAGAACTCGAACATCGCCCGCTCCATCGCCATTCTGGAAAAAGCGGGTGCGATGGAATACACGATCATCGTTTCCGCCTCCGCCTCTGAGAGCGCGACCAACCAATATCTCGCTCCGTTTGCCGGTGCCGCGATGAGCGAGTGGTTCATGGACAACGGCATGGACGCCCTGATCGTCTATGACGATCTTTCCAAGCACGCTGTCGCCTACCGCCAGGTGTCGCTCGTTTTGAAGCGCCCATCGGGCCGCGAGGCATATCCTGGCGACGTGTTTTATCTCCACAGCCGCCTGCTCGAACGCAGCGCTCGCGTGGATGAGAAAAACGGCAACGGTTCCGTCACCGCGCTCCCGATCATCGAGACGCAGGCAGGCGACGTGTCGGCTTACATTCCCACGAACGTGATTTCCATCACCGACGGCCAGATTTATCTGGAAACCGACTTGTTCTATCAGGGCATTCGTCCCGCGATTTCGGTCGGTCTCTCGGTCTCCCGTGTCGGTTCCGCCGCGCAGATCAAAGCCACCAAGCAAGTCGCCGGCAAGATCAAAGGTGACTTGGCCCAGTATCGCGAGCTCGCGGCGTTCGCCCAATTTGGTTCGGACTTGGATGCGAAAACCAAGGCCACGCTCGACCGCGGTGCCCGCATCGTGGAACTCTTCAAGCAGACGCAATACATGCCGCTCGCCATCGAGTTGCAGGTCGCTGTGCTCTGGACCATGCAGAATGGTTACCTCGACGACATCGCCGTGGACAAGATCAAGGATTTCCAGAACAAGCTGATGGAGTTTTTCAAAACCCGGAAAACCGATTTGCTTGCCAAGATCATCGACAAAAAGGCGATTGACGACGACATCACTGCGGAACTCAAATCTGCCCTCTCCGACTTCAAATCGACCTACAAGTAGGTCTGACTCCGCCCACGTTTTGATTTCTGCCTAACTCCGATGGCCGCCAACACCCGAGATATTCGACGCCGCATTAAGTCGGTCAAAAACACCGCCCAAATCACCAAGGCGATGCAGATGGTCGCTGCCTCGAAGATGCGCAAAGCCCAACAGCTCGCGCTCGACGCCCGTCCATACGCGGCAGCCTTGCGCAAGATGGCAGTCGCATTGCGCGGCCTCAATTCGGATCAAACTCACCCGCTGCTCGAAGCGCGTCCGGTCGCGAAGGAATTGGTCCTGATCGTGGCCACCGACAAAGGTCTGTGCGGCGCGTTGAACACCAATTTACTGCGCGAAGCGTCGAAGTTTGACCCGGCGAAAACGATCTTCGTGACCTTGGGCCGCAAAGGTTCCCAATGGGTCGCCCGCAACAGGCGCGATCTGGTGGCCGATTTCCCGATCAAGGATTCGCCGACCTTTTTGGAGACGAAACTGGTTTCCAAATTCATCGTGGAGAAGTTTCTATCGGGTGAAGTGGATCGCGTGACCGTGCTCTACACCAACTTCAAAAACACCCTGACCCAAATACCGAAGACGGTGCAACTCGTCCCGGTGACCTCCGAGTTCGAGCAAGCCGACTTCCATTCTAATGGTGACGCAACGACGGCCGCGAGCAGCGATATTTTGTTTGAGCCCGACGCGGCTTCCTTCCTCGACGCGCTCCTTCCCTACTCCGTGCACATCGCAGTTTACAATGCGGTCCTCGAAGCCCGCGCCTCGGAGCACAGCGCCCGAATGGTCGCTATGAAGAGCGCTACGGACAATGCGAAATCGCTCATCAAAGACCTTTCCCTCGAATATAACAAACTTCGCCAGGCCAGCATCACCACAGAATTGCTGGAAATCTCCACCGCACAAATGGTCCTTGGTCAGTAAAACTCTCCACACACAGACAACCCTCAACTTTTTATGAGCACAGACACCGCCACAAACATCGGCACCATCGTCCAAGTCATCGGCCCCGTCATCGACGTCGATTACAGCAAATCGGGACAGTTGCCAAAAATCTACGAAGCCCTCGAAATCGACTTTGAAGTCGGCGGCGTCGCCAACCACCTCGTTCTCGAAGTGCAGCAGCATCTCGGCCAGGGTTGGGTGCGCGCCATTGCGATGAGTTCCTGCGAAGGCCTTAAGCGCGGCTACGACGTCAAGGCGACTGGCGCTCCGATCAGCGTTCCTGTCGGCGACGGCATTCTCGGCCGCATTTTCAACGTCACCGGCGATCCCGTGGACGAGCGCGGACCTGTTCCTCACACCAAGCGTTATCCGATTCATCGTCCGGCTCCGACCCTCGTCGAGCAGGACACCAGCGCCTCCATTTTGGAGACCGGCATCAAGGTCATCGATCTGATTTGCCCGTTCACCAAGGGCGGCAAAGTCGGTGCATTCGGTGGTGCGGGCGTCGGCAAGACGGTCGTCATTCTCGAGCTCATCAACAACATCGCCAAGGAACACGGCGGCTTTTCCGTTTTCGCCGGAGTCGGCGAACGTTCCCGTGAGGGCAACGATCTTTACCACGAAATGAGCGACGCCGGGGTCATCAACCAAGCCGATCTCAGCAAGTCCAAAGTCGCGCTCGTTTATGGCCAGATGAACGAACCTCCTGGCGCCCGTCTCCGCGTCGCGCTCTCCGCCCTCTCCATGGCCGAATATTTCCGTGACGAGAAAAACCAGGACGTGCTTCTCTTTGTAGACAACGTCTTCCGTTTCTCGCAGGCCGGTTCAGAAGTCTCCGCCTTGCTCGGACGCACCCCGTCCGCAGTCGGTTACCAGCCGACTCTCGCCTCCGAAATGGGCACGCTCCAGGAGCGCATCACCTCGACCACGAAAGGTTCCATCACCTCCGTGCAGGCGGTTTATGTTCCGGCGGACGATTTGACCGATCCGGCTCCGGCGAACACCTTCGCGCACTTGGATTCCACCGTCGTGCTCGAGCGTTCCATCGCCGAGTTGGGCATTTATCCAGCGGTCGATCCGTTGGCCTCGACCTCCAAGGCACTCTCGCCCGACATCATCGGCGAGGAACACTACAACGTCGCTCGCGGCGTGCAGCGTGTGCTCCAGCGTTACAAGGATCTTCAAGACATCATCGCCATCCTGGGTATGGACGAACTCAGCCCGGAGGACAAAACCACCGTCTTCCGCGCTCGCAAAATCCAGCGTTTCCTCTCGCAGCCGTTTCACGTCGCGGAAGTCTTCACCGGAACTCCCGGCCAGTATGTTTCCATCGCTGAAACCGTGCGAGGCTTCAAGGAAATCCTCGAAGGCAAACACGACGACGTTCCAGAAGGCAACTTCTACATGAAGGGCGGCATCGACCAGATCAAGGACTGAGTCGAGTTTCATTCGAATCTGCAACGCTGAATTCTGTGGCTACACTAAACCTGCAAATCGTCACTCCCGACAAACTCACCTTCAACGACGACGTGGACTCGGTGGTGCTGCCCGGCGTGGACGGAGAACTCGGCATTTTTCCTATGCACATCCCGCTCATGACCTCGATTCGCCCCGGTGAATTGGTCATCAGCCAAAAGGGAAAAGTGACGCATCTCGCCGTGGGCGAAGGCTTCGTCGAGGTCACCGGCGTCAGCGTCAGCGTCGTCACCGACATGGCGGTCGAGGAATCTCACATCAACGAGGCCAAAGTGCAGGAAGCGCTTGATCGCGCTCAAACTCGACTCAAGGAGGGCGCACTGGAAGGCGAGGACCTCGCATCCGTCGAATCGTCGATCACCCGCAGTCTGGCGCAGTTGAAAGTGAAACGCCGGACGCATCACTAAAGAACGTGGCCAATCTGGCCTCTTCAAGAAAACCGCCCATGCCTCGGCATCGGCGGTTTTTTTGTGATCTTTTCGGGTTCATTAGAATACGGCCCGGCAATTGCTTGAATCGGAGTCAAAGTTGTACCGGATGAAGATTTCCCCCCCAGAGCCAGAGACGAATAAAAAGATCCACAAGACCAAAATGAGGCCGAGCGCGGAGACGCAGTTCTCGATTTTGAATGCGCTGCCCGCGCATGTCGCGCTGATCGACAACCTGGGTAGGATTCTTTTGGTAAACGACGCCTGGCGGCATTTCACCACGGAAAACGTGCTGCAAAGTCCCGAAGTTGGCAAAAATTACCTCAACATCTGCGACGCAACGACGGGCGAAGACTCTCTAGATGCGCACGCCGCGGCAGCCGGGATTCGTCAGGTTTTGCGTGGGGAGGTGAAGGATTTTGCAATGGAATATCCGTGCCCCTCGTCCGAGGAGCCGTGCTGGTTTCGGCTGATGGCGACGCCGGTGGACCATGGCGAAGTGAGCGGCGCAGTGGTGATGCACGTCAACATTACGGATCGAAAGCAGGCGGAGGAGGCACTCAAAAGAAGTGAGGCGAGTCTGGTCGTGGCCCAGCGCATTTCGCATTTTGGGAGTTGGGAGTTGGACCTCACTCTCCCGGACATCGACGGCAATGCCTTGCACTGGTCCGATGAAATGTTCCGCATCGCGGGCTTCGAACCGGGTTCGGTGCGCGTGACGAATGAGCTATTTTTCAGTCTGGTGCCGCCCGAAGAGCACGCCCTCATTCGCGAAACGGTGGCGAAGGCCATCCTCGACCGAAAACCTTATTCTCTGGTTCACCGCCTGATCCAGCCCGACGGCACCGAATGCATCGTGCATGAGTCGGCGGAGATTTTCTTTGATGAAAAAACCGGAGGTCCGACCAAGATGATCGGCACCGCACAGAACATCACCTCGCAGCGCCGGGCGCAGGAAGCGATCCGCCTGCAGGCCCACATGCTCAACCACATCGGGCAGGCCGTCATCGCGACCGATACGACTGGCACTGTGATCTACGCCAACCGTTTCGCGGGCGAGCTTTACGGCTGGTCGCCGCAGGAAATGCAGGGCCGAAACATCATGGACGTCACCGTCCCGAAAGCCAGTAAGGCGCAGGCGGCGGAGATCATGGGCCGCTTGCAAAGTGGCGAAAGCTGGAGCGGCGAATTTATCGTCACGGGTCGCAGCGGAGTGGAATTTCCCGCGCTGGTCACCAATTCCCCACTGCTCGACGAGCAGGGAAAAACGGTCGGCATCATCGGGATTTCCTCGGACATCAGTCAGCGAAAAAAGGCGGAAAGCGACATCGAGCGGCAGGCGGCGTTTGCGGCATTTAACCCTAACCCGGTCATCGAACTCTCGGCCACAGGCGAGGTGTCCTACTTCAACTCCGCCACGATGAGACTCACGCACAGCCTCGGTTTCGAGCAGGCGGAGCAAATCCTCCCGCCCACCACTGGCCAGATCGTGCGCGACTGCCTAAGCACGGGCCGGCCCTGGTTGCGGCTCGAAATCGAAACAGCGGGCCGCGTTATTTCGTGGTCGTTCTTTCCGATTCCGGCGCTGCAAGTGGTGCATGGCTACGCGGGCGACATTACGGATCGCAAGCGGGCCGAGAACGAGCGCGACCGGCTTTTTAATCTCTCGATCGACATGCTTTGCGTCGGCAGTTTCGATGGCCGCCTGGAACAGGTCAACCCTGCCTGGACCCAGTGTCTCGGCTGGAGTACGGAGGAATTGACTGGTCGGGCATGGCTCGATTTTGTTCACCCCGAGGACCGCGCGGCGACGCAGGACAACAATGAATATCTCGTCATCGGCAAGCCCGTGCGCAATTTCGAGAACCGCTACCTCTGCAAAGACGGCTCCTTCCGCTGGCTTTCCTGGAACTCGCATTCGCTCATGGAAACGCGCCAAGTCTTCGCCGTGGCACGCGACGTGACGGAGCGGCGCGAGAGCGAGGCCCAACTCGCCGAGCAGGCCGCGCTCCTCGACAAGGCGCAGGACGCCATCATCGTCCGCGATCTGGATCATCGCATCCTTTTCTGGAACCACAGCGCCCGGCAGCTTTTCGGATGGACCGACGACGAGGTGAAAGGCCGCTGTGCCGCAGATTTCCTCTACAGCGATCGCACGCATTTTCTCCAAGCCGCCGCTGCCACGATCAGCAAAGGCGAGTGGGTGGGCGAACTGGATCAGATCACCAAGGCTGGCAAACCGCTCAAAATCCAAGGCCGCTGGACACTCGTCCGCGACTCCTCCGGTGCTCCCAAATCAATCCTGACGATCAACACCGATGTCACTGAAAAGAAGCGGCTCGAAGCCCAGTTCCTTCGTGCCCAGCGCATGGAGGGCATCGGCACGCTGGCCGGCGGTATCGCCCACGACCTCAATAACATGCTGGCTCCCATCATGATGTCGCTCGAAATCCTGAAGATGAAATTCCCGGACTCCGACACCGAGGACATCCTGAACACCCTCGAAAAAAGCGCCCAGCGCGGGTCGGATCTGGTCCGTCAAGTCCTCTCTTTTGCCCGCGGCGTGGCCGGCCACCGTGTCCTCGTGGACCCCGTCCACATCATCAAAGACATCCAGAAAATCGTGCAGGACACGTTCCCGAAGACGGTCGCATTTCATCTCGCCGCCAGCAAAAATCTCTGGTCGATCACCAGCGACCCGACGCAGATGCACCAGGTGTTTCTGAATTTATGCATCAACGCCCGCGACGCCATGCCGCAGGGCGGACGCCTTTCCATTCAGTTGGAAAACGTCCTTCTCGACGAGACTTACGCCGCGATGAACCCCGACTCGAAGCCGGGCGCTTACGTTTTAGTGAAGGTCGAGGACACTGGGACGGGCATTCCGCCGGAAGTCCGCGACAAGATTTTTGAGCCGTTTTTTACGACGAAGGAAATCGGCGAAGGCACCGGTTTGGGACTTTCCACGACTTTGGGCATCGTCAAAAGCCACGACGGTTTCATCAATGTGGTGAGCGAACTGGGCAGCGGAACCAAGTTTGAGGTCTATCTGCCGGCCCATACCGCAGCCATCGCCGTCGAGCCAGCACCGGTCGCGCCTACGAAGTTTCCGGTCGGCCACGGCGAAACGGTGCTGCTGGTGGATGACGAGGAGGCCATTCGCAAGATCGCTCAGAGCACGCTGGAGCGTTTTGGTTACCGGGTCTTGCTCGCGTCGAATGGAGCGCAAGCAGTCTCGCTTTACGCCCGGCACCAGCACGAAATCGCCGTCGTTCTCACCGACATGGCGATGCCGATCATGGACGGCGCGACGCTGATCGTGGCCATCAAAATGATCAATCCGAGCGTGCGCGTGATGGGCTCCAGTGGATTCACCTCGACGGAGAACATGGCCAAAGTCGCCGCTGCCGGGGTGCGCCATTTCATTCCGAAACCCTACACCGCCGAGTCGATGCTGAAAGTGCTGCAAGCCGCCTTGCAGGAAAAACCCTAACTCGTTTCGGGGTGCGGGCGCTTCCAGGCGTGACGCAATGCCGACGGTTTGCTATACGGAATCATGCACCGTTTCTCCCGGCTCACGTTCGCTCTTTTGGCGACGCTTTTTCTCCATGGCTGTGGCGGAGGATCGTATCGCGGCTACAAAACCGCCGGCTACCACGTCGGCGGCCAATGGTATCAACCGATGAGTCCGCAGGAGGCGGTCGGCTACACCGAGGAGGGATTGGCGTCGCATTATCACGAGGGATTTCTCATTTTTCCGGGGCACGACGCGCTCGACGGCAGCCTTTATCCATGGAGCAGCGGTGCCGCTCACAAGACACTCCCGCTCCCGTGCGTCATCCGCGTGACCAACCTGAAAAATGGACGTCACGTCAAAGTCCGCGTGACGGATCGCGGCCCGTTCATTCGCAATCGCATTCTCGATGTCACCTCGCCCGTGGCGAAAAAACTCGGCTTCTACGACGAGGGCCTCGCCCGCGTCCGGCTCGAAGTCCTCAGCGTCGGCGACGGGAAATACCGGATTCCCTAACGTCGCACCCAGATCGTTGCCTGCGCGATGCTCCACTGGTATTTGCGGGCGTGTTCGCGAATGAGGAAGGGCAGGTCCTGCGTCGTCAGCAGGAGAAAATCGGGCAGCTCGAGTTGCAGTCGTTCGTAAGTCGTCACGGCGCGCTCGTTCTGGTAAAAACCGCCCAGCCAGTTTGCCTGCGGCGTGTATTCCTCCAGCCACGTGTAGGGCGAGGTGAGAATGAGTTGACCGCCCGGTTTCACCAGCGCGGGCAACTGGCGCAGCAAACGCAGCGGCTCCGGCAGGCGGTCGATCAAGTTGGCCGCGTGAACGACATCAAACTCGCCCAGCCCCGGTCGCAGATGCATCGCATCGCCGGTTTCAAACTGCACCCGGTGACGCTTTATTTCCGATGGCAGAAAATTCCGCAGCGCCGTTGCGAGATGACCTTCCTCGCAGCGGTTGAACTCCGCGAAACCCGATTCCTTCACCGCCCGGGCTGCGGCGATGAAGCGTTGCGAGAAATCGACTCCGATCACTTCCTCACAATGCCGCGCCAGCTCGAAGCTTGACCGTCCCACAGCGCACCCCAAGTCGAGTGCGCGCGCCGGTTTCGAGAGCAGATCGGGCTGCAAGGTCTGTGACACGGAACGCACGGCGAAGTCGGCCGAAAACGCCATTTCCGGCACTCCGGGCGGAATCACCTGCTCCGGCGACGCGTAGTGAAAAAGGAGATATTCCGCCAGCAGTTTGTCCGTTTCGTAGGGGTTCATGGGAGTGCCATTGTGATCAGCCCAAGACGATTCGCCAAAGCAAAACGCCCGGCAGATTTCTCCGACGGGCGTTTGCAGATAAGAATGGAAGTCCGCTCTATTTTTTCTTCGCAGCGCGCTTTTCCTCGATGGCGGCCTGGGCTGCAGCGAGGCGGGCGACGGGCACGCGATAGGGCGAGCAACTGACGTAGTTGAGGCCGACGCGGTGGAAAAATTTGACACTTTCCGGATCGCCGCCGTGTTCGCCGCAGATGCCGAGCTTGATGTCTGGACGCGTGCTGCGTCCTTTTTCGATGGCGATTTTGACGAGTTCGCCGACGCCCGTTTGGTCGAGGCTGGCGAAGGGGTTGTTCTTGAAGACCTCGTTCTCGACATACGGCTGGAGGAAGTTCCCCATGTCGTCGCGGCTGATGCCGAGCGCAGTCTGGGTCAAATCATTCGTGCCGAAGCTGAAGAACTGGGCCGAAGTCGCGATTTCGTCAGCCGTGAGCGCGCCGCGTGGGACTTCGATCATGGTGCCGACTTGATAGCTGAGTTTACACTTTTTCTCCTTCTGTACCTCGGCAGCAACGCGATGAACGATCTCGGCCTGGAGGTCGAATTCTTTCTTGAACCCGACGAGCGGAATCATGACCTCGGGTTTGACTTTGATCCCTTTCTTCTGAACCTCGGCTGCGGCCTCAAAAATGGCGCGGGCCTGGGTTTCCGTGATCTCGGGATAAGCGATGCCGAGACGGCAGCCGCGGTGTCCGAGCATGGGGTTGAACTCGTGCAGCGAGGCGACGCGGGAGGCGACTTTCTCGGGGGTGATGCCGAGTTTTTCAGCCAGCGCGGCCTGTGCCTGGTGGTCGTGCGGAACGAACTCATGGAGCGGCGGATCGAGCAGGCGAATGGTGGCCGGTAAGCCCTTGAGCGCCTTGAAGATGCCGATGAAATCCTCGCGCTGATAGGGGAGGATTTTTGCGAGCGCCGTGCGACGGCCCTCGACGTTTTCGGCGAGAATCATTTCGCGAACGGCGTCGATGCGGTCGCCCTCAAAGAACATGTGCTCGGTGCGGGTGAGTCCGACGCCAGTCGCGCCAAACGCCATGGCGATCTGGGCCTGATCGGGCGTGTCGGCGTTGGTGCGGACAGCCAGACGGGTCGCCTGCGAGGTCCACTTCATGAGCTGCTGGAAGTTGCGGAATTTCTCGGTCTTCTGGGCGTTTTTGTTGCCGCTGACCGTGCCAGTGATGATCTCGCTCGGCGAGGTGACGATTTCGCCCGCGTAAACGGTGCCCGCAGTGCCATCGATCGAGAGGAAATCCCCCTCGCTGAAAGTCTGGCCGGAGGCGATGACGGTCTTCGCGTCGTAGTCGATCTGCAAGGCCGATGCGCCGCAGATGCAAACCTTGCCCATCTGACGGGCGACGAGCGCGGCGTGCGAACTGACGCCGCCCTTGGCTGTGAGAATGCCCTCAGCGGCGATCATGCCGCGCAGATCCTCGGGCGAGGTTTCGTTGCGAACGAGGAGCACTTTTTCACCACGCTCGGCAGCGGCGGCGGCACGGTCGGCGTTGAGGTAGATTTTACCCGAAGCCGCACCGGGACCAGCGGGAAGTCCGGTGGCGATGATGGCGGCCTTCTTGATCTCAGCGAGGTCGAAAACCGGCGCGAGTAACTGATCGAGCTGGTCGGCGGGATTGCGCAGAATGGCGGTTTCCCAGTCGATGAGTTTTTCCTTCACCATGTCGATGGAGAACTTCAGCGCGGCGGCGGCGGTGCGCTTGCCGTTGCGCGTCTGGAGCATGAACAACTTGCCTTCCTGGATGGTGAACTCGACGTCCTGCACGTCCTTGAAATGTTTCTCCAAAGTGGCGCGGACCTTGAGCAATTCCGCGTAGCTCTTCGGCAGCACTTTTTTCAACTTCAGCACGGGTTCCGGGGTGCGGACACCGGCGACGACGTCCTCACCCTGTGCGTTGATGAGAAACTCGCCGTAAAATTCGTTCACGCCGTTGGCCGGGTTGCGGGTAAAGGCAACGCCACTGCCGGAGGTTTCGCCGGTGTTGCCGTAAACCATCGCCTGCACGTTGACCGCCGTTCCCCACTCGCTCGGGATGTTGTATTTGCGGCGGTAAACGATCGCGCGATCATTCATCCAGGAACCGAAAACGGCTCCCGCGGCACCCTTGAGCTGCTCCCAAGGATCGCTTGGGAAGACGCGACCGGTGCGATCTTTCACGAGTTTCTTAAAGCGGCGAACGAGTTCCTGCTGGTCCTCGGCGGTCAGCTCGGAATCCACGATGTCGCGCTCGTATTTCTCGTGTTTGTATTCCTCGATCACGACTTCAAACGGCTCGTGGTCCTCGCCCTCGCGCTTCTGCAAGCCGAGCACGACGTCGCCATACATCTGCACGAAACGGCGATAGCAATCCCAGGCAAATCGCTCGTTGTTCGTCGCCGTGGCGAGTGCGATCACAGTCTCGTCATTCAGACCGAGGTTCAAAATCGTGTCCATCATGCCCGGCATGGAATCGCGGGCGCCGGAACGCACGGCCACGAGCAGCGGGAAGCCTTTGGCGTCGCCAAATTTGTAGCCCATGATTTTTTCCATGTTCGTGATGCCGGCCTCGACCTGGCCCTGCATCTCGGGTGGATAGGTTTTCTTGTTGGCGTAGAAATAGGTGCAAACTTCGGTCGTGATCGTGAAGCCGGGAGGCACCGGGAGTCCGATGCGAGTCATCTCGGCGAGGTTCGCGCCCTTGCCGCCGAGGAGTGGTTTTTGGGAGCCGTCGCCGTCTGCTTTTCCAGCACCCCAAGTGTAAACGTATTTGCCTTTTTTCGCCTTGGTCGGACCGGATTTTTTGGCGGGGCCCGCCTTCCTGGCGACAGTTTTTTTAGAGGCGGGTTTGATGGCTCTCACCGCCTTGGCGGGAGCACTTTTTTTCTTGGTTTTGGTGGGCATAAAATAATGGGATGAAAGGGCCGCCAGACGACGGGGAAAACGAAACTAGCAAAACGCCACTGGGTGTCAACGCTAGCGATTTGACAGCGGAGTTAGAACGCAATCTGCAAACCGGCTGCCGCCAGTTTTCTAGGCATTCGCATGGGTCGCGCTGATCAGCACGTCGCCAAGCATTCCCGTGAATTCCGCGAGGCCGGTGCTCGGGATGATGATCGTATTCCGCCGGCCATGCGCCTCCTCTGTGATCCGCAAAAAGCGTCCCCGTTCGTTCTCGCGATACTCGATAAAAAAATGTTTTCGCTCCACCTGCAACTCGCGCGACGCAATGACGTTATCCATTTGAAACCCTTTGTTAACTACGTTGACCTCGGCGCTATTTGCCACGGAATAACTTTCCGGCCAAGGCTTTTTTCATGCGGGCCCGGCGGCGTTGATCGCATTGATTAACAACCGGAGCCGGCCAAAGTTTCGTCGGTGCGGGGAAAAAATAAGCCGCGGCAAATGCGCCAGCGCCGGTTCATTCGCCTCGATCTCCAGCGCTGGGCCCTGCGTGATATTTTCGCCCTGCAGCAGATCGACAAATTCCTCCTCCATGCGAGTTACAGCCGATTCTGGGATCGCCCGCTGCAGGCGCAGCACGAGCTGGTTGCCGACCCAGCGCGACGAATGGTAGTTGCTGTAAAACTGCACGATTTCATCCACTGCGGCGTCCACATTATCCGTGACGGTGAAGAGATGGAAATCGTCCGCTGAGACGAGTCCCTGCTTCAGCAAATGATTCCGCATAAACTCGACCATGGTCTGCCAGAAGTCGCCACCGGGCTTGTTCACGAGCACGACTGGCAGCAGCCGCGCCTTCCCGGTTTGCATCAAAGTCAGGCACTCAAACGTCTCATCCAGCGTCCCGATTCCGCCCGGAAAACAGGCCAGCGCGTGGGTTTCCTTCACGAAATTCAGCTTCCGGGTGAAGAAATAATTGAAGTTGATCAGCTTGCTGTCGCCCTCGATGAAACGGTTCGCCCGCTGCTCGAAGGGAAGTCGAATGTTCAGCCCGAAACTGTGCTCGCGCCCCGCGCCCTCGTTCGCCGCGCCCATGATTCCGTCGCCGCCGCCGGTGATCACCATGTAACTCCGCTCGGTCATTTTGCGGGCGAAATCGACCGCGCACTGGTAATCCTCCGCCGTCGAGGGCGTGCGGGCCGAGCCGAAGACGGCCACCTTGCGAATGCCGTGATACGGCGCAAACACCTTCGCGGCGTAGCGCAATTCCTTGAGCGAGCGGTTGAAAAGTTTCAGGTCCGCCTCGCTCACTTCCGGGTCAGCCATGCGCAGTGCAGTGCCGATCATTTGCTCGACCAGGCGCGGATTTTTCCCCCCGCCCCAATCCTCGACGATCTGCCGGATGCGGGCGTCGAACTCCGGTTTTCCAGTGGGCAGATTCAAGCGTGGCTGGGGATGGGCAGGATCGTGCAAGTGGCAAACCATTCCTCGTTTTCCAGGAAACGCACGGGAAATTTGCTCCATCGGCGGTGAGTCAAATGCAACTCCGCCCTCCAAAAGTAAAAATGGACCACTCCCGAAGAACTGATAATTTGGTTGCCCATGAAAATCGTCCGCTACGAAACTGCCTCCCGCCAGACCGGCCATGGCGTGCAGCATTCCGACGGCCGCGTTACCCGCATCGCTGGCGACATTTTCGGGAGTTTTCAGGACACGGGCGAAGCGGTGGAAGTCGCCAAGATTCTCGCCCCGGTGGAGCCGACTTCCATTCTTGGCATCGGGCTGAATTACCGGAAACACGCCGAGGAAACCGACGCGCCGTTTCCGAAGTTTCCCATCCTTTTTACGAAGGGACTCGGCGCCACGCAGCACCCAGGCGATCCGATTCTCATCCCCACGCATCTGGCGAGCCATGAGGTGGATTACGAATGCGAGCTGGCCATCGTCATTGGCAAAAAAGCCAAGAACGTCTCCCGCGCAGATGCCTTCGATTACGTCCTCGGCTACACTTGCGCCAACGACGTGAGCGCCCGCGACTGGCAGAAGCAATTCGGCGGCAGCCAATGGTCGCGCGGGAAGTTTTTCGATACGTTTTGTCCGCTCGGCCCGGTGCTGGTGACGACCGACGAGATCCCCGATCCAAACCAGCTCGCGATCCGCACGATTCTCAACGGCGAAGTCGTCCAGGAGTCGCATACGAGCGACATGATTTTCGATGTCCCGGCGTTGATCGAATTTCTCAGCGGCAGCACGACACTTTTCCCCGGCACGGTCATTCTCACCGGCACGCCGAGCGGCGTCGGCATGGCCCGCAAACCCCCGCTCTGGCTGAAACCGGGCGACGAGGTCACCATCGAAATCGAGAACATCGGGAAGCTCACCAACCCGGTAGCCAACGAATAGCCAGCATGAAACTGACGGCCCCTTTGGCCTTATCTGCCGCGCTCTTTCTGGCGACTCTGGTGAACATTTTCGCCACGGAACCGCTCCCGCTGCCCACCAATCAGGTAAGCGTGGAACTCGCCGCGCCGCCGCTCGATGGCACGGTGTCGATCGGAGTTTTCGATGCGTCTAACAAGTGCATCCGCGTGCTCTCGAAAAGCGCCGACTCGGATTCGATTCCGTCCGCGCTCAATGGATTTCTCGTGGTCTGGGACGGGCAAACCGCAGACGGAACGACGGCAGCGAAGGGCACCTACGAGATCCGCGGCGTGACCGTCGGCGATGTCTCGGTGCAGGGAGAGGCCTATCATTTCAACGATTGGATCAATCCCGACAAACCAGCCATCTCGCCCACTTCCACGCAGTTCGTGCGCGTGCTGGAAAACGGCGACTTCGTGGTCTTTCAAAAGCTGGCCAACGGACTCAATCAACTCGCGCGCTACTCGGCGAAAGGCGAGCTGCAATGGAGCACCGCGACTCGGATGCAGCCGGTCGATCTGGTTATCAACGGGCTGAAGGTTTGCCTCGCCAGCGCGAATTATCTCCAGCAATTCGACCTGGAAAAAGGCGCGGTCAGCGAACCCAACAAATCACTGGCTAACATCGCCGCAGTCGCCTCTAACTCGACTGGCCTGCTCGGTATCGTGGATGGCAAGCTGGTCCGATTCGATCCCGCCACTTTGGAGCCCACGCCGCTCGCCGATCTTCCGACTGGAACCAAACTCCTCACCTCGCGCGGCGATATTGTTCTCGTCTCGGACGGCACCAGCGTTTTCCAAAAGACCGGCGACCACTTTGATAAAATTCCGCTCCCGGCACTGGACTCGATCACGCATCTAACATTAGGTCGCGACTCCCATTTCTGGCTCACAACCCAAGGCGCGAGTCTCACCGAATTCGACCTCCAAGGCCAGCCCCTGCGCAGCCTGGAGCCAGAGGGCGAGGACACATTCCTAACCTTCGACGTAAACGCCGCCGACAATCAAATCGCGCTGGTTAGCAGCAAGCTGGATCGCCAGCGTTTCCGCATCCTGCAATGGACCGACAAGCCCACGGCTGATCTCTCCCTCTGGAAAACGAACCTGCAAAAAGACAGCCAGCCCAGCCGCGACTTTGGAATCGACCTCAACATTTTGAAACCCGTCGCCAGCGGCAAGCTGCCCTCTGAGAAAACACCCGCCATTGCCTTGGTCGACAACCCGCTCACGCCCGGCGAAAAAGCCAGTCTGCGAGTCACATGCAACTCGATTGGCAACGAGCTTTGGCTCACGACCGCCGACGGTTTGCCCCTCATCCTGATCGCGCCTGAGCTGACTTCCAATCGAATCGCACTCGTTCGCGGCAAGCGCGCCGGATCGCTCCGCCTCTACGCCGCCGTCCCCGGAGCTGTGGCCGAATTTTCCCTCAGCGGCCTCCAGAACATGATGCAATTTACCAGCGAAAAAATCACCTGGCCACCCGGTCCGCGCCAGGCGGCGGATGAGTCCAACGTCCCGAGCAACGACCCCGCGCCCACTCCTGAAACCAACTAACAAATGTCCGAGATTTCCAAAACGTATGAGCCTCAAGCGATTGAGGAAAAATGGTATGCCGACTGGCTGGCCAAGGGTTGTTTCACTGCCGATCCCGAGTCCACCAAGGAACCTTACTCGATTGTCATTCCGCCGCCGAACGTCACCGGAGTTCTAACATTGGGCCACGTCTTGAACAACACAATTCAGGACATTCTAGCTAGACGAGCGCGGATGTTAGGAAAGGAAGTTCTCTGGCTGCCAGGCACCGATCACGCCGGCATCGCCACGCAAAATGTCGTCGAGAAATCGCTCCGCAAAACCGGGGAAATGAAACATCGCGACGACCTCGGACGCGAGAAGCTGGTCGAGAAAATCTGGCAGTGGAAAGACGAATACGGCGGGAAGATTTTGAAGCAACTCCGCGCGCTCGGAGCGTCGTGTGATTGGAGTCGCACTCGATTCACGATGGACCCGGAATATTCCGCCTGCGTTCAGCGCGTCTTCGTCGATCTCTATCAAAAGGGCCTCATTTACCGCGGCAAACGCATGGTGAACTGGTGTCCGGTCGCGCTCACCGCATTGAGCGATGAAGAGGTGATCATGAAGCCGACGAACGGCTTTCTCTACTACTTCAAAGTCGAGGTCGCTGACGTGCCTAACACGTTCCTAACCATCGCCACGACACGCCCGGAAACCATTCCCGGCGACACGGCAATCGCGGTGAATCCGAACGATGTTAGATACGCGCATCTCATCGGAAAATTTGCGAAGCGTCCGCTGCCATTGGAGAATCAGGCGCTGATCCCGATTGTCGCCGAGGAGAGCATCGACATCGCGTTTGGCACCGGCGTTTTGAAGGTGACTCCCGCGCACGACAAGGCCGACTTCGAGATCGGTCAACGTCATCAACTGGAAACCATCGAGGTTATCGATCCGCGCGGCGTGATGAATGAGCTGGCCGGCACGGACCTGGCCGGGCTGGATCGCTTTGAAGCCCGCAAGATTGCCGTGGAACTCCTCTCAAAACTCGGTCTGCTGGAAAAACAGGAGCCCTATCAAAACAACGTCGGCTACAGCGAACGCGCCGACGTTCCCATCGAGCCGCGCCTGAGCGAGCAATGGTTCTTAAAATATCCGAGCGTGGAGGAATCCCGCGCCGTGGTCGCCGATGGCGCGATGAAGTTCTACCCCGAGCGCTGGGCGAAAGTTTACGATCACTGGCTAGGTGGAATCCAGGATTGGTGCATTTCCCGCCAGCTTTGGTGGGGGCATCGCATCCCTGTTTGGAATCGTGGAGAGGAAGTTTATTGCGGCATGGAGGCTCCCGAAGGCGATGGCTGGGTGCAGGATCCCGACGTTCTCGACACTTGGTTCTCCTCCTGGCTCTGGCCGTTTGCGACGATGGGCTGGCCGGATAAGACTGCAACTCTAGCCAGATTTTATCCGACTACGGATCTCGTCACCGGGCCCGACATCATCTTTTTCTGGGTCGCCCGAATGATCATGGCCGGCTTCGAGTGGATGGGCGAGATGCCGTTCAAAAATGTCTATTTCACCGGCATTATTCGCGACAAGCAGGGCCGAAAAATGTCGAAGTCGCTGGGCAATTCGCCCGATCCGCTCGACATCATCGCCAAGTATGGAGCCGATGCGCTGCGCTTCGGCGTGATGCGTTCCGCGCCGCTCGGGTCCGATGTGATGTTCGACGAGAAAAACGTGGAACTCGGTCGTAATTTTTGCACAAAGCTCTGGAATGCCGCCCGCTTCCGCCAAATGTATGAGGGCGCGAGTGAGGGCGAAATCAACCCCGAGCTTCTGACCAGCGACGACCGCTGGATATTGCTCAAACTCGACTCGGCGATTCGGGAAATTTCCACCGCGCTCGACGAATATCGTTTCAGCGACGCCGCCCAAGGGCTTTATCGGTTTTTCTGGAGCGAATATTGCGATTGGTATCTGGAGTCGAGCAAGGCCGCGCTCGGTCGTGTGCCGTTGCCGACTGAGACGCCGATGTCGCCGGAAGAAGCGGCTGCGGCCTATCCGTTGCGGGCGAACACCCTGGCCGTGATCGATTTCATCCTCGCGCACACACTGCGGCTGATGCATCCCTTTTTGCCCTTCATCACCGAGGAACTCTGGGAAAGCCTCGGCTTCCGCAACGATCTGCCAACGAATCAAGGAGGCGAGACGATCATGTTCGCCCACTGGCCGCAGCCGCTGGGGGACGATTTTACGGTGCATTATGGTCTGATTCCGCTGGCGGAAAAGGCGGCCACCGGCAAATACGACACCGTCCTTGCCGGGCGTAACCTGCGTTCGACTTACAACATCCCGAGCAACAAACGCGTCCGCTTTGTCCTGCAACCCGCCGAGGCCATCGATGCGCACGACGCCGAGGTGCTGAAAATTCTGCTGAACGCCGAGGTGCTCGACATTTCGCCCGATTACGCCGCGCCCCAGGGCACGCCGACGAATCTCACGCCGCTCGGGCATCTTTATCTCCCGCTGGAAGGCCTCGTCGATGTCGCCGCCGAACGCGAACGCCTCGGCAAGGAAATCTCCAAAGTCTCCGACGAACTCGCTAAAGTCCGCGCCAAACTCGCCAACCCCGGTTTCGCCGACAAGGTTCCCGCCGCCGTTCTCGACGAACACCGCCAACGCGAGGCGACTTGGCAGGAAAAACTCTCCCAGCTCGAAAAAATGCAGTCGAGTTTGAGCTAAATCTGGCGTTCATTCCACTCATGAGCGAACTCCAGATCGGCGACAACGCCCCCACCTTCACCGCCATAGCCATCGGAGGCCCCTTCGGAAACGGCCAGACCGTCAGTCTGGCCGACTTCGCCGGGCAAAACGTCGTCCTCTATTTCTATCCCAAGGACGACACGCCCGGCTGCACCACCCAGGCCTGTGGATTGCGCGACGCCTGGGCTGATTTCGCCGACAAGGCCGTCGTCTTCGGCGTCAGCATCGACCCGGTGAAAAGCCACGCGAAATTCATCGAAAAATTTTCCCTCCCCTTCCCGCTCCTGAGCGACACAGAGAAAAAAATCGTCAGCGACTACGGCGTCTGGATCGAGAAAAGCATGTATGGCAAAAAATACATGGGCGCCGAGCGCAGCACTTTCGTCATCGGACCCGACGGCAAAATCAAAGCCATTTTCCGCAAAGTCCAGCCCTCCGAACACACCGATCTGCTCCTCAAAGCGCTTGCCTAGATGAATCAGGACACGCTGCTCGGCGCCTACGACAAACTGGAGAAACTCGTCTCCAAGCTCCCCGGACCGCTCCAAAAAGCGATCCTCAGCGAGATGCAGCCGGTCAAGGAACTCTTCCTCGAGCAACGCCCGGCACGTATTCTCATCACTGGCACCAGCGACGTTTCCCGCGTCGAAATCGTCAATTCGCTCTTCCGCGAGCAGATCATTCCGCTCACCGATGCGACTCATCTGCCCGTCGTGCCCGGCTGGGAAACGTTCCGGCGCGTCGCCGGCGGCTCCGTCCTACTCTTGGATGCGCGCGAGCAAAAAAATCTCCACTGGGGCAGCGGACGCGACTTTTTTCCACCCGACATCGTGCTGTTTGCCTGCCCGAGCGGGGCGACTCCCGACGCGCTCCAAGCCGCGATGGAGCCTCTCGTCCAAGCGTTGGTGGAGATCGAGGCCCAATTTGAAAAACGTCCCGCCGTCTTTGGTGTGCTGGAGGGCGTCCCCGGCACCGACGGGCGGACTCCCGAGGCATTGGCCATCGAATCGGCGCTTCGGTCTCACCCGACCATCCATAAAAGCCTAGCCCAGGTCCTTTCCATCTCGCGCTGGAGCCGCTTCCGCGCCGATGGCACCCCTGATGAAGATGGCGGTCTTGATTCGCTTCTAACTCAAATCGTCGATGAACTCCCGACCCAGGCCAAACTAGAAATGGCCCGCATTTCGGGGGTGCGTCCCGCTCAGAAAAAGATCGCCGACACACTCATCAAAGCGACCACCGCCGTCTCGGCAGCCATCGGAGCCCAGCCCATTCCGCTGGCCGACATGCCGATCCTCACCACGCTCCAGGCCAGCATGGCGGCGGGCATCATTTACATCAGCGGCGGCGAATTGAATGTCCGCTCCGGCCTCAAATTTCTCGGTTCGCTCGGGGCCGCCATCGGACTCGGATTCGTCTTGCGCGAGACGGCCCGCAGCGCCGCCAAGCTCGTTCCCGGGTTTGGCTACGCCGTTTCTGGAGCCGTCGCTGCAGGCGGCACACTGGCGGTCGGACGCGCCGCAACGGCTTTTTTCATCGATGGACTTTCGCTCTCTGAGACAAAGAAAATCTTTCGTCGGAAACCGAAGTCACCCTCGGCCAAAACGCTCAATGAATGAGGTTTCGGCGCTTGACGCGTCATCTATTTTCCGTCTGTTAACAAGTTGTGAACAAAAGCCACTTCTAGAGCGAACTCTCTGTTAAGAAACCGCGTGACTCTTACCGAGATCAAACAAAGCTTGGCTGGCCTGGAGGCGTCTCCTAGCAAAAGCTTGGGGCAGAATTTCTTGCACGATCAGAACCTCGCCCAGTGGATGATCCGTCAGCTGGAGCCCGCGCCGACCGATCGTTTTATCGAGATTGGCCCCGGTTTGGGTGCGCTCACGGAGTGGCTTTTGCCTCAGGTGGCGAGCGTCACCGCCATTGAGAAGGACGCCAAGATGGTCGGCTTTCTTCAAGAGCGATTTGTTGACCACTCAAATTTTACGATACGCCACGAGGACGCTTGTGAGAGCGACTTACGACAGTTTTTAGTTTATGGACCGCATAAACTCATTGGCAATCTTCCCTATTACGTTTCCACGGCGATTCTCCTGAATTTTCTCTCTGCGCCCACGCCGGTCACGCACGCGCTGTTTACGATTCAACGCGAGGTCGCCGAACGATTGACCGCCCAGCCGGGCACCGCCTCCTATGGATCGCTGACGATTGCCGTGCAGCGGCGCTGGCAGGTGAAGTATTTGCGCACGCTGCCGCCGACGGTTTTTTATCCGGAGCCGCACGTGGATTCGGCGGTGGTTTTGTTGACAGCTTTACCACCTGAACAAGTTCAGCCGGTGGACGGTGGAGTATTCGAAAAAACCGTTCGACAAGGCTTCTCGCAGAGGCGCAAGCAGTTGCGCAAAATGCTGGCGATTTCCACTGATGAATGGCCCACTTTGGCGGCGCAGATCGGAGTTCCATTGCAATGCCGGGCCGAGGAATTGTCGCTCTCGCAATGGGTCGCGCTGGTGCAGGCGCACCACCCGATCGCTCAGTCAGTAGCGCAGGAACCGGGCTCGGAAATCTTCGATGTGGTGGACGATCAAAACGTGGTCATTGCGCAGGCGACTCGCGGCGAGGTTCACGCGAAAAACTGGAATCATCGGGCGGTGCACATCTTCGTTTACAACCGTGCGGGCGAGTTGTTTTTGCAGAAACGCTCGCACCGCAAAGACCGCCAGCCGGGCAAATGGGACTCGAGCGCGGCGGGTCATTTGGACGCGGGCGAGACCTATCTGGCTGCGGCCCAGCGGGAGATTGTGGAGGAACTGGGCGTGAGCGCCGAGGTGACTTTGGCCGGTCGGTTGCCGAGTTCGGAGCAGACGGGTTACGAGTTTATCGAGATCTATCGAGCGCAGGCGGAGGGTCCGTTTCACCTGCATCCACTGGAGATCGAGACCGGGGCGTTTTTCCCGCAGGCGCTGGTCGCTGAATGGATTGAAACTCGGCCGCAAGATTTCGCGCCGGGGTTTCTGGAGTGCTTTCGGCTCTTAGAAAACGGGCTCGGCGAACGGTAAAAGATGCGCCTCGGCGACTTGCCGGTTGGTGAGGGTGCCGTTCTGTACGTTGATGCCGCCAATGAGCGCGGGCTGTTTCTGGCAGGCTTCGGCGAGGCCGTAGTCGGCGATGAATTCGATGTAGCGATGGGTGACGTTGGTCAGCGCTTGCGTCGCGGTGCGGGCGTAAGCGCCGGGCATGTTGGCGACGCAATAATGGATAACGCCCTCCTCGGTGAACACGGGATCTTGATGCGTGGTGGGTCGCGACGTTTCCGCGCAGCCGCCCTGGTCAATGGCGATATCGACGAAAACAGAGCCGGGTTTCATTTGTCTCAGCATTTCGCGGCTGACGAGTTTCGGCGCACGGGCTCCCGGCACGAGCACGGCCCCAATGAGGAGGTCCACTTGCGGGAGCAATTCCGACAAATGTGCCTCGCTCGAATAGAAGGTGTGGACGGCGTGCATCGTGATATCGAGAAAGCGCATCCGCTCGACATCGACCTCCAGAATGGTTACGTCCGCGCCGAGTCCCATGCCCATGCGGGCGGCGTTGATTCCCGAGGTTCCTCCGCCGAGCACGACGACTTTGCCGGGTAATACGCCTGGAACTCCGCCCAAAAGCACGCCGCTGCCCTGACAATGTTTGGCCAGAAAATAGCCGCCCACGATGATCGACATGCGACCCGCGATCTCGCTCATCGGCTCGAGGAGCGGGAGGCGTTTGTTCACTTCGATGGTTTCGTAGGCGATGCCGGTGACGCCGGAGGCGAGCAATGCGTCGGTGAGCTGGCGATTGGCCGCGAGATGCAGGTAGGTGAATAGGATCTGACCCGGACGCAAAAGGGCGTATTCGGACGGCAGCGGCTCCTTCACTTTGACGATCAGCTCGGCCTCGGCAAAGACGGCCTCGTGGTTGTCGATCAACTGCGCGCCGGTCTTGGCGTAGTCGTCATCGGAGTAGCCCGCGCCGATGCCAGCGCCGCGTTCGACGAGGACTGGGTGGCCTTTTTTAACGAGCTGATACGCTCCCGCCGGGAGCAGGGCGACGCGATGTTCCTGCTCTTTGATCTCGCGGGGAACGCCGATTTTCATGCGGGTTGGAACCGGATGGAAGTTGAACGCTTACGGTTTCAGCTCAACGTTCGCATTCGCGTCGTTGATCGTGAATTGCTCGTGATGAAAGGTCGGGTCGCCCCGGAAAGTGAGGCGCCCGGCGTATTTCCGCTCGATATCGACGAGCAAATCCTCGTCTTCGTTGCGCAGACGCTTGAGCACTTCGGGATTCACGACGACGCGAATCTCGTGGATGTCGTCCTGATATTTCCGCATCACGAGATGGAGCTGGCGCTGAAGTTCGACGCTCATGGTCATGGCGCTTTTCACTTTGCCGCGACCGTTGCAATACGGGCAGGTGATGAAAACCGAGCCGCTGAGACTTTCCTGGGCGCGCTGACGGGTCATTTCCATGAGGCCGAGCGGCGAAATGGGCAGAACGTGCGTCTTGGCTTTGTCGCGGCGCAGCAGATCCTTCATCCGCTGATAGACCATTTGCTGGTCCTTGCGACTCTTCATGTCGATGAAATCGCCGATGATCAAGCCGCCGATGTTGCGCAGCCGGAGTTGGCGGGCGATTTCGTCCACGGCTTCCATATTGGTCGTGAGAATGGTTTTATCCATCTCCTTGGAACCCTTGTTGCGACCGGTGTTGACGTCGATGGCGATGAGCGCCTCGGTCTCGTCGATGACGATGTAGCCGCCACATTTCAACCAAACTTGCCTGTGAAAGGCGTCGTCGATTTGTTTCTGGACGCCGTAACGCTCGAAGATCGGGTAGGGCTCGACGTAATGCTCGATGCGGTTGCGCGCGCGCCGGGAAATCTGCCCGACGAGGTCTTTCATGCGGTTGGTGGCGTTGAGATCGTCGCAGACGACGGAGTCGATCTCATCGGTGAGGAAATCGCGGACTGTGCGGTCGATCAAATCGGGCTCGCGGAAAAGGCAGGTGCCGCCGGGTTGATCGTGCATGGCCTGCTCGATCTTGCGCCATTGCTCGACGAGAATGCTCAAATCGCGCACGAAATAACGCGCGCGCTGGCCTTCGCCGACGGTGCGCATGATGACGCCCATGCCCTCGGGAACTTCGAGTTCCTGAAGGATCTTGCGAAGGCGCTCGCGTTCTTTTGGATCATCGACTTTGCGCGAGATACCACTTTGATCGCTATACGGCATGAGGACGAGATAGCGGCCAGCGAGGCTGATATTCGTGGTGATGCGCGGGCCTTTACTGCTGATCGGACCTTTCGTAACCTGCACGATCACGTCCGAGCCCACGGGATAAATGCCCGGGATATCCTTGGAACTAATATTGGAGCGAGCCTTGCTGCTGGAGCGCGAGACTTCTTCCACTCCGCTGTCGAGCGCAGCGGGAAGCGCGTCCCAGAAGTGGAGGAAGGCGTTTTTCTCGAAGCCGATATCGACGAACATGGCCTTGAGGCCGTGCTCGATGTTTTTGACTTTGCCCTTAAAAATACTGCCGACGATGTTGCGATCGTTGTCGCGCTCGATGCTGTATTCCTCGAGACGGCCGTTCTCGACGAGAGCGACGCGTGTTTCCAGGCGTTCGCAGTTAATGACCAGTTGGTTGCCGGTCTTTTTCGGAGCGAGTCCGAAGATTTGTTTTACTTTTTCAATCATGCCTCTAATGCCTTTCTGGCGGGGTTGTGAGGTTGGAATAACGTCCAAATAGTCTGCTTCCATTTCGATTTACCCGCGTGGGCTCCTCGGTTTGGATACAGGTTTTTGATCGCGTTGAAGGAGAAATTTCTTCTTCAACTCATCCGCAGACACTGCTTTCGGAGTGGCTATGGAATGTTCGTCTGCCTCTGTTTCAATGTTAGGAGCGTCCTGGTCGGACCGCCGGACATCAGCCTTCGCAACAACGTCGTTGTGTGGGACTGAGTCGGCCGTCTCTCCATCCTCATCGCCGGGTGTGGCGGGGAGATTACGCTCAAAGTCGATGGTTTCTACGAAATTAAAATTGCCGATGGCGGGTTTGATCGGCTTCAGGTCGGGGTTGTAGCCGCCTTTCATGGCCATTACGTCCTTGATGATTTTCGAGGCGATCGGGGCCGCCGTGCCGCCGCCGGATTTGGCGCCTTCGATGAAAATGCAGATGGCCAGGGTCGGTTTGTCATAGGGCGCGAAGCAGACAAACCAAGTGTGGTTGTCAGGCACGCCCTTGCGCTTGAACTGCGCGGTGCCGGTTTTTCCAGCGACGATGCAACCGGGCACGCGGGCTTTTTTGCCAGTGCCGTCGGGATCGTTGACGACTTTCCACATGCCGTGGCGCACGCGCTCGATTTGACTGGAAGTCAGCCCGTTTTTCAAAAGATCCGCCCGCACACGCGGCGCATGGAGCGTCTCGACTCCATCCGGACCGACACTTTTATGAATGAGCGTCGGATAATAACAGGTGCCGCCATTGGCCACGGTCGCGCCGATCATCGCCATTTGCAGCGGGCTGGCCTCGACGTATTGCTGGCCGATGGAAGTCAGTGCGGTGTTGGCATTCCCCCAGCGCTCTTTTGGATGATGCTTTGCCAGCCATTCCTTGCCGGGCAGCACGCCGCCGTTTTCATTGGAAAGCTCGATGCCAGTCTGCTGGCCGAGGCCGAGTGAGGCGCACATCTGGTCAATCGGCCCGATCCCGGCCGCGTTGCCGTATTGGAAAAAGAAGGCGTTGCAGGAGTTTTTCAGAGCGTTTTCCAAGTCCTGATCGCCATGCGCCCCGCCTTGCTGGCCGATCCAGCAACGCATGTAAGTGTTGCCGTAGGAAACGCCACCCGAGCAGTTGTAATGATCGTTCCCGTGTCCCGACTTCAAGCCGGCGAGTGCGATGGGAAGCTTGTAAGTCGAGCCTGGCGCATAGGCGCTGATCGCCCGATTGGTGAGCGGATCAGCGTCCGCATCCTTAAGGGCCGCCCAGTTTTTCGTGGAAATGCTGGGTATGAAATTATTCGGGTTGAAGGAAGGAACCGAGACCATCGCCAGCACTTCGCCGTTGTTGGGATCGACGACGACGGCTGCTCCGCGACCGACGGAGCGCATGGCTTTCTCGGCAATGTATTGGATTTTGGCGTCGATGGTTAGATAAACATCCGACCCGCGTTGGGGCGGATCCTCGCGAATCTCGCCTTCGATCTGGCCCTTGACGTTTTTCTTGAGCACGCGGGCTCCAGGTGCACCTTTCAGCAGCTCGTCCTGAGTTTTCTCCAGATTGGTGCGGCCCTGAACGTCGGCTTCGTAATAGGTGAAATCGTCGATATCGGGTTGCGCGGAAATGTCGCGCGGCTCGCCGACATAGCCGAGAATCTGGGCCGCGAGTGCGCCGTAAACGTATTCGCGCACAGGTTTTTGGCCGACTTTGATGCCCGGCAGACCGATGTCGCGCTCGGCGTATTTGGCGAAGGTCGGGAAATCGACGTCCTGCCGGTAAGTGAACGGCACGAGTTGCTTGGTTTTGAAATGACTGCGGAGTTTGCTGGTGCTGTAGGGCTCGTCGAGTTGCAGTTCACGGAGTCGCGGCTGAATGGCCGAATCGATGATGGTGACAATGTCCGTTTCCTCTTTGACTTGCGCGCGACCGTTGGCGTCGGCCTTCTCATATTTTAGCTTTGGAACGTCGCGATTTTCCTTTTTGTAGCTCTGCACCATGGCCGGCAGAAGGAAATCGACCTCGTAGCTGGCGCGATTGCGGACTAGCGAAAGCCCGTTGCGATCCTTGATTTCGCCGCGCACCGACGGAATCCGCACGGTGACTTGGGAGCTGTTGAGAATCTGCTTGGTGTAGTAGTCGCACTTCAGAACTTGGACATTCCACATCTGCGCAACGAGCAGTCCGAAGGCTGCCAGAAAAACCAACGCAAGGATGTGCACACGCAACAAGGGTTTGCGGGCGGCATCGGCTTCTGTGCGACGACCAGCCATCAGATGATCTCCTCAAAAAATGGCGCGTCCGGCTCGTAGCGCACGACAAAAGCCAGACGTCCCAGCAGCCAGTAAATGAGCGGACTCAGCAGCATGGCCACGAAACCCGCTCCAAGCGTCAGCCACCAGACGCTAGGCGGAAACACCGCATGATGCCGCCGGAAAATGATTGCCAGATATTCCACCAGCAGGATGCAGGCGGTAAAAATCCCCGTCATCAGGCAATGAACCTCCCATCTCCCTCTTAAAAATAACGGCCGAAACCCATGCATCATTGACCCTAATATTGAATAAATGATTATCGACCAGCCGAGGGAGATTTCAACCGAGGAGTCCACGACTTGCACGGAAAAAAGATCCCACATGAGACCGCAACTGAACGTCAAAACCATAGCTGCCGGATAGGGCAGGGCCAGCGCGCCATAGAACATGACGATCGGCATTAACTGCACCTGCGCACCATGCAACCATGGGAGTGGCGGGATGAAAATTTGCAGAACCAAGGCGGCAAAACTGCAAAGCACGAGCAGAAAAAGATAGAGGATGACCATGGTTATCCTCCAATGATGACGAAGACGTCCTCGATCTCCGACAGATCGACGGCAGGCATTAGCAATGCCTGCGTATCGAGGTCGCGGTGATGCGTTGATTTAACTGTGCCAATCAGCAGCCCCGAGGGGAAAACGCCGCCGATGCCGGAGCTGTAAATTTTTTGTCCTGCGGAAAGCTGCGCCTCCTTGGAAAGGAAATTGAGAGCCAGCAAGGGAGACATCACCTCAGAAACCTGCGCGCCTTGCACCACTCCCTGCTCACGCGAACCTTCCACGTCAGCCGCGATTTGCAGCCGCTCGTCCGTGATGAGAATGACCTCGGCAATCGTGGCGGAGACCACGGTGGTTTTCCCAACGATTCCCTCGTCGGTGACCACTGGCATGTCGGGTTTCAGTCCTTTGTTCGTCCCGCAGTCTATCGTAAAACTATTCAGCCAGGTGCCCGCCTCGCGGGTGACGATTCGGGCCGGAACCAGTTTATAGACAGCCCGTTCGCGATAATTCAAAGCGCGACGCAGGCGGTTGTTGTCTTCCTCCAGATTGCGCAGGGTGAGGTTGATTGCCTTGAGATTTTTGTTCTCGATGAGCAGGCGTTGGTTGTCGCGTTCGAGCTGGTCGAGCGATTTCAGGCCAGTGGTCACAGTGGTGACCTGGTTTTGCACCAGCGCGCCCGTCTTCAAAAAAGGAGACACTGCCTGGAGAAATGCGCCTTTCACAGCCTGCACGCGTTTCGGCCCGAGCGTTAGCAAACTCACGGTGAGAATGAGCAAAACCGCCAGAACAACTAGGTTAATCGGCTTCAAAGCTCGACTCTCTGGAATCAGAAATTAGCGCCACTGACGCTCGTTGGTCGCGACTTGCTTGAGGAATTTGAGTTCGTTCAGCGCACGTCCGGTTCCCTCGGCGACAGCGCTGAGAGGGTCTTCGGCCACATGCACCGGCAGACCGGTTTCTTCCATCAGCAATTTGTCTAGCCCGCGGAGAAGAGCCCCGCCGCCAGCGAGAACCAGTCCACGGTCCACCAAGTCGGCGGAAAGTTCTGGCGGACAACGCTCCAAAGTCACACGCACCGAATCGACGATCGTGGAAATCGGCTCCATTAAAGCCTCGCGCACTTCCTGTGAGGTGAGCATGAGCGTCTTCGGCAAACCGGCGACCAAGTCGCGGCCTTTGACTTCCATGCTGGTCTCTTTTTCCTGAGGATAAGCCGATCCTATCTTGATTTTGATTTCCTCTGCGGTGCGCTCGCCGATCATCAGATTGTAGGCGCGCTTCATGTATTGAATGATCGCCTCATCTAGTTCATCACCCGCCACACGGACGCTTCGGCTAAATACAATTCCCGAGAGTGAAATCAAAGCCACCTCGGTCGTGCCGCCGCCGATGTCGATAATCATGTTTCCCGCTGCGTCTTGGACTGGCAAACCAACCCCGATCGCCGCAGCCATCGGCTCCTCGATCAAGTAAACTTCACGCGCACCCGCATGAGTCGCGGAATCTTTTACCGCGCGCTTCTCCACTTCGGTAATGCCCGACGGAACCGCAATGACCACGCGGGGACGCACCATTTTCCGGCGGTTATGGACCTTGCTGATGAAGTGGCGCAGCATCGCCTCAGTGATTTCAAAGTCGGCGATGACGCCATCTTTCAAGGGTCGAATGGCGACAATATTCCCTGGCGTGCGCCCAAGCATCCGCTTGGCTTCGTCCCCGACAGCAAGCACTTTATTCGTGCCCGCCTGAACCGCGACTACCGACGGTTCGCGCAGAACGATGCCGTGGTCCCTGACATATACCAGTGTGTTTGCTGTCCCGAGGTCAATCCCGACATCATTGGAAAAAAATCCCAAAATTCCATTAAACATTAAGAAAACGAGTTAAATTTGTATTGCGACAGGCGGGTGTTTTATCGTGAGAAATTCATCTCGGACACTTCATGGGGACACGGCAAAATGACTACCTGCTTTGTGTGAACCTGTTATGTAGGCGTGAGCAGTCTCAGGCGTCAAGGCAAAGGTGAAAACATTGACACGATTTCCTCGAAAACAGCTTCAAAATCCCGCCCTTTTCGCTTTCGACCACATGAAGTCATCCTCTTTGAGCCGAGCTATCGACACCTTCCAATCGCTCTTTTTCTACGGGTCAAGCGGGCTCGTGGCATTTGGCTGCTATCTCAACACGGAAATGGGTGTCAGCCCATCCTTCTATCCACTGCTGTGGTTCGCCGGCGGAATGTTCATCTACAACTTGGATCGCCTCATCCCAGATCCAGCCGATCCGATCAATGTGCCAAACCGGGCGAGGTTCACGCACGCGAGAAAATGGTTAATCCGCTTTTCACTAGCAGTGCTAATCGTGACGCCGATCTATGAAAAAAATTGGCTGTTATTGGGCCTAATCGGAGTGGCAGCCATTGTTTCGGCTTTTTACTGCATCATTCCTCCAGGTTTTTCAGGCCGGATTAAGGACGCACCACTACTCAAATGGGTGATGCCGCCCATCGTTGTTCTCGCCACATTGACCGTTCCCATTTGGATCAAAGTCGACTCTTGGGAGTTATTGCTAAAACACTGGGCACTGCTTGGTGGAATTTTTATCGCTCTTCTCACCAATATTTTACTCTTTGATCAACGCGATACTATGGGAGACACCTCTTCAGGAGTCAGAACTCTGGCGAATTGGCTCGAACCTAAAAGTTTTTTTCGACTGTTATACATCATGATGGCACTCCAAATCGCCTTTCTGTTTGTAGAACTGCACTTGGAAATGGTTGTTTTCACCATCTACTTGGGTGTGCTGGTTAGTCTAATCGGCAAAAAACGACGACCGGAGTTCTATGACTGGGCCGTTGATGGAATGTTTTTTGTCCCGATGATTGTGAAATGGCTGGAAAAACTTAATTAACAGACTCCGGCAGACTCAGCTCAAAGACCGTGGGAGCCTCATCTTTTCCGATTCCAAGGCGAGGTTCCAAGTTCAATGCCTGGTAAGCACGCTCCAAAGCTAACGGGTCATTTCTAAGTTCGGAATACACCACCACCAGACGCTCTTTGACGTATTTTTTAGCCATGCGGTGATCCAGAGGGTGCAGGGCAGGTTCCAACTCAAATGCGCTTTTGAAAAACTGAAGCCAGCGATTGCTCATGGATGGAAATAATCATGGAGCTGTTTGACTGGCAACAGCGGATGAGGTGTTCACTTGGATACTTCTTAGTTCTTCACTCAGATATCTCCACCGAGCCACTCAATCGTGTACAAAAAAATAGCCCGGCATCTTGTTTCCAAGATGCCGGGCATAAAACTGGCAACGTCCTACTCTCGCACAAGCTATACATGCACTACCATCGGGGCTGCAGTGTTTCACTTCCGTGTTCGGAATGGGAACGGGTGGTGCCACTGCGCTAAGATCACCAGAAGTCTGGCGAATCCGAACACATATACTTCCAAGGGGGAAACTGGGGGAGGAAATACGCTCGAATCCACCAGACTTCTGGCGGCTGGACACCAATTGGCTTCCAACTGCCACTGCTGATTATTGCTAATCGACAGCGAAATCTGATCTTTGTCCAAAGAACTTTTAGGCTCTCTGACATCTACATACAGGGATAAATCAATCTAACATTTAAGTCAATGCTGAGTTTTAAATTCATTAATAATTTCGACTGGCTTGATGCCGGTCTCCACAGAGACCGGCACCAGCCGAAAATTAAATGAACAAGCCGAACGAGCGATTAGTATGCCTAGGCTGAACACATTACTGTGCTTACACCCGACACCTATCAACGTGGTGGTCTACCACGGCTCTTCAGGGAGATCTCATCTTGGAAGAGGCTTGGCGCTTAGATGCTTTCAGCGCTTATCCTTTCCGAACATAGCTACCCGGCAATGCTTCTGACGAAACAACCGGAACACCAGAGGTTCGTCACACCCGGTCCTCTCGTACTAAGGTGTGAACTCCTCAAATCTCCTGCGCCCACAGTGGATAAGGACCGAACTGTCTCGCGACGTTCTGAACCCAGCTCGCGTACCACTTTAACCGGCGAACAGCCGGACCCTTGGGACCTTCTCCAGCCCCAGGATGTGATGAGC